>NZ_JBHXKA010000002.1:0-21400 GCF_042722885.1 Streptomyces sp. NPDC058401 | reverse complement strand
GGGCGGCCCCACCCGGGGGGGTGGTTTGGGGGGCCGGGGGTTGCGGGGGGTCGGGGGGGGGGGGGGGCGGGGGGCCCCCCCCGCCCGGTGGACATCAGCCCGCGGTGGCGGGCGCCGCGGCCGGGGCCTGCCGGATCAGGGCCTGCCGGATCAGGGCGTGCGGAGGGGCCGGCACCAGATAGAAGTGGTCACCCGGCATCTCGTGCTCCCGCAGGCCGCCCCGGGTCAGCTCGGCCCACGGGCGCAGGTCGGCGTCCGCGTCGGCATCCCCGTTGACCGTGGTCACCGGGCACCGCACCGAGAGGTCCGGACGGGGGACGTACGTGCGGAACGCGCGTCCGTCCGCGCGCACATAGGGCAGGACCAGTTCCTGGAACTCCGGGTCGGCGGCCAGCTCGGGATCCGTACCGCCGAGCGTGAGCAGGTGCTCGATGACGGCGGCGTCGTCCGTGTCCTCGTCATCGGTGTCCGAGCCGTCCCCGGACGGCGGGTACGGTGCGTTGCGCGAGCCCGACGCGAACAGCCGGACCGGGTCGATGCCCCGGGCCTCCAGTGCCGCGGCGGTCTCCAGCGCGACGGGCGCGCCCATGCTGTGCCCGAACAGGGCCACGGGCCGGTCGGCCAGCTCCGCGACCGCGTCGGCGATCTCGTGCGCGAGCTGCCGCAGGTCGGTCGACGGCGGCTCGGCGATCCGCTCGGCGCGCCCCGGATAGCACACCGCGTGCACCTCGATGCCGGGCAGGGCCGCGCCCCAGTCGCGGAAGAACGCCGCGGAACCTCCGGCGTGCGGGAAGCAGACGAGCCGGACCCGTGCGTCGGGATCGGGAGCCGCGCACCGCAACAGGCGGGAGGAGGCGGAGGCGGAACCGGGGGAGGGCACGGGGGAGGACGCGAGGGAGGCGGGGGAAGTGGCGGTGGTCATGACGCTTCGGCCTCCGTCTTCTCCGCGGTCAGGCGGCTCGCCCGCAGGGCGCGGGCCCGGCGGGCGGCGTCCTGCCGCGCCCGGGCGTCCCGAGCGCCGTCCGCCGGCTGGTCCGCGCCGTCGCGCAGCAGCGCGGTCTGCGCCTCCACGGTGGTGTGCTGGAACAGGGCGACCAGCGGCGGCCGTTGCCCGGTGTGCCGTTCGAGCGCCTCGCGGAGCTGGTACATGGCGAGTGAATGTCCGCCGAGATCGAAGAAGTTGACGTCGCCGGGCACGTGCGTGGTCTTGAGCACCTCGGCCCAGGCGGCGGACACCTGCGCGGGCAGATCGCCGGTGGCCGCCCGGGGCGCCTGGCCGACTGCGACCTCGACCCGCACGGCCGCCGGCTCTTCCGCAGCGCGCCGGCTCAGCGCGGTCCGGTCCGTCTTGCCGTTGACCGTGCGCGGGAACCGGTCGAGCACCACGATGCGCGCGGGCACCATGGCACCCGGCAGCCGCATCGCCAACTGCTGCTTGAGGAAGGCCGGGTCGACGGGAGCTGCCGCACTGGCAGGCTCCGCCGGGTCCGTCCGCTCCGTCGGGTCCGCCGCGAGGACGAAGCCCACCAGCGAGCCGCCCGTGCCGTCCACCACGACGGTCGCCTCCCGGACCCCCGGCAGTTCGGACAAGTGCGCCTCGACGGCGCCCAGTTCCACTCGGTGCCCGCGGATCTTGACCTGGTGGTCGCGGCGGCCGAGGAACGCCAGTGTGCCGTCGGCGAGTTCGCGTACCAGGTCGCCCGTGCGGTACATGCGCGCGGTGGGGGAGTCGGTGAACGGGTCCGGGGTGAAGGCCTTCGCGGTGGCCTCCGGCCTGCCGTGGTACCCGCGGGCCACGCCCGCACCGCCGATGTGCAGCTCGCCCTCGCCGCCCGGGGGGACCGGGCGCAGCGCCTCGTCGAGCACGTAGAGCCGGGCTCCGGGAACCGGACGGCCGATCGTGACCGGTCCGGGGGCTTCGAAGCGGTGGTAACTGGCCCAGACGGTCGCCTCGGTGGGCCCGTACTCGTTGACCAGCGCGGTGTCGCCCGCGCGCTGGGCGAAGTGCCGGGTGACCAGCTCGGGCGGCAGCGGTTCGCCCGCCACGATCACGGTCTCCAGGGAGCGCAGCCGCTCCCCGCCCAGTCGGCGGGCGGCGTCGAGGAGCACGCCGTAGAGGGAGGGCACGCACAGCAGGTGGGTGACCGCGTGCCGCTCGGCCAGCTCGACCAGGCGCTCGGGATCCCGTACCTCGTCGGGGGAGGCGACGATCAGGCATCCGCCGGCCGTGAGCGTGCCCCACAGCCCCGCCACGGAGGAGTCGAAGGCCAGCGGCGAGACGAGGAGGAAGACGGGCTCGCCGGGATAGACGAGGCGGCGGGCCGCGGTGGAAGCGGCCAGCTGGCCGTGTTCGACGACGACTCCTTTCGGCTCGCCGGTGCTGCCGGAGGTGTAGATGAGGTACGCGGGATCGCCCTCGCACACCGTGACGGCGGGCGGCCCCGGGGTTCCGCCGACCGCCTCACCCCGGGGCCCGGCCCCAGCCCCGTTCTCCGTGTCCCGCCCGGTCGCCGCCGTCGCCACGGCCTCCGCGGAGATTACCGGCACGCCGGTCCCTGCCAGGCGGTCGCCGCCGTTGCCGGTGACCACCACGGCGCTCACCCCTGCGTCGGCGAGTACGCCGCCGATCCGCCGGTCGGGATGGGAGGGGTCCACGGGCACGTAGGCGGCGCCGCTGCGCACGATGCCGAGGACCGCCGCGACCATCGCGGTGGAGGGCTCGGCGAGCACCCCGACCCGGTCGCCCCGCCCGATGCCCCGGGCGGCGAGCCCGGCGGCTATCCGGCCGGCCCACGCGTCGAGTTCGCCGTAGCCGATGCTGCTCGCGCCGCTGCGCACGGCCGTGCGGGAGGGGACGGTCCGCGCGAACCGGCCCACGAGTTCATGGACCGGGGGCGGCGCTTCGCCCCCGGCCGGAGGTGGGGGCGCCGTGGGCACGGCGGCCGACGTCTCGTACCGCGTCAGCGGTGCCATGGTGACTCCTTCGCTGGTCCGTGGAGCTGCATGGCAATTGATATTGCCAGACGTGTCACGAAGGTGGCAATGTTTTGTCAAACCCGGGTGGTGGATCCCGGCCCGGGCAACTCCAACGAAGGGCAACAGCCATGACGGAGACTCTGCTCCCGCAGACCGGCGTGACCGTCACGCCACTGACCACGAACACCGGCGCCGAGATCGGCGGCGTGGACGCGAGCGGCCCGCTCGACGACACGGCCGTCGCCGCGATCCGCGCGGCGCTCCTCAAGCACAAGGTGATCTTCCTGCGCGACCAGGACCTCGACTACGAGGCCCAGGCGGCCTTCGCGCAGCGCTTCGGCACCCTGACCCTCGGACACCCCATCTACGAGGCACCCGAAGGCCGCCCGAACCTGCGGGAGATGGACTCCAAGCAGGGAACCCGCGCCAACCACTGGCACACCGACCTCACCTTCATCGAGCGCCCGCCGGCCTTCGCGTTCCTGCACAGCAAGGTGATCCCCCCGGTGGGCGGGGACACCGTCTGGGCCAACGCCGCGAGCGCGTACCGGAGCATGCCGCCGGAGCTGCGCGACTTCGCCGACCGGCTGCGGATCGTGCACAGCAACGACTGCGACTTCACCGACGACACCGTCATCGAGCGCGGCCACTACATCTCGACCGCGTTCGAGGCCGAGCACCCCGCGGTGCGCGTCCACCCCGAGACCGGCGAACGGTCCCTGTTGCTCGGGGGCTTCGCCCGCCGGGTCGTGGGCTACGGACCCGAGGCCTCGCGCGACATCATCCGGATGCTCCAGGGCTACCTCGTCCGGCCCGAGCACAACGTCCGCTGGCAGTGGAGGGTCGGCGACATCGCGATCTGGGACAACCAGTCCACGGCGCACTACGCGATCTACGACTACGGCAACCAGTACCGGCGCGGGGAGCGCCTCACCGTCGTCGCACCCATCCCCGTCGGGGTCGACGGCCGACCCAGCGAGGCCCTGCGCGGCGACACCACCTCGTACAGCGCGGGCCGTGACTGACCCCCGGAGTTCCGGGCCCGCGCCGGTGCCCGGACAGACGAAACAAACAGCTCCGTACGGCAGTTGGGACTCCCCGATCACCGCGGCCGTCGCCGCGGCGGGCGAGGCGCGCATCGAATGGGCCGCCCTCGTGGGCCAGGAGGTGTGGTGGACCGAGCTGCGCCCCGGCGACTCCGGTCGCAGCGTCCTCGTACGCCGCACCCCCGAGGGGGCCGTCGAGGAGGTGCTCGGCCCCGACTGGGACGTGCGCACCCGGGTCATCGAGTACGGCGGCCGGCCCTGGCTCCCGCTCGGGGAAGGCCCGGAAGAGGGCTGCGTCTTCACCCACTGGGCCGACCAGCGGGTGTACCGGATGAGGCCCGGCAGCGCTCCGGAGCCGATCAGCCCGGTGCCCGCGGTGCCCCAGGGAGCCCGCTACTGCGACTTCACCCGGGTCGGCGACGAGGTCTGGTGCCTGCGCGAGGAGGAGATCGGCGACCATCCGGCCGACGTACGCAGGGAGTTGGTCGCGCTTCCGCTCGACGCGTCGGCCGGCCGGGACCCGGAAGCCGTACGGGTGCTCGCCGCCAGCCACCACTTCATGACCGGCCCCAAGGTGTCGCCCGACGGCACGCAGGTGTGCTGGCTCGGCTGGGACCATCCGGACATGCCCTGGGACGGGACCACTGTGATGTGCGCCCCGACGGGACCGGACGGGGTGCTCGGCGCGGCCGAGGCCGTGGCCGGCGGACCGGGCCACTCGGTGAGCCAGGCCGAATGGGACCCGGACCGGCCCGGCGTGCTCTACCTGCTGAGCGACCTGGACGGCTGGTGGAACCTCTACGAACTCGCCCCGGGCGGCACGAGCCGCGCCCTGTGTCCGCGCGCGGAGGAGTTCGGCGACGCCCTGTGGCGCATCGGGGCCCAGTGGTTCTTCCCGCTCGGCGGGGGCCGCATCCTCGTCACCCACGGCACGGGCGGCCGTCGGCTCGCGGTGCTGGAACAAGACGGCGTGCTACGGGACTTCGACGGCGCGGAGCAGTACACCGAGTGGGCGGTCCTGGCCGCCGACGGCCGCGGACTGGTGGCGAGCGCCGCCGGTCCGCGCCGGCCGCGCACCCTGCTCCTGATCGATCCGGACGCCGACGAACCGGTGGCCGGGGCCCAGGTGCTGCGCGCTCCCGACACGGCGTACGCGGACCACCTGCCGCCGGGCCACCACGCCGTGTTCCGGGGGGAGGACGGCGAGGAGGTGCACGCCTTCGTGTACCCGCCGTACCACCCCGGTCGCACGGCACCGCAGGGTGAGCTCCCGCCGTTCCTGGTCCAGGCGCACGGCGGACCGACCACCCGCAGCCAGTTGGTGGCCGACCTGTCCGTCGCCTACTTCACCAGCCGCGGGATCGGCGTGGTCGACGTGCAGTACGGCGGCTCCACCGGCTTCGGCCGGCACTACCGCGACCGGCTGCGCGGCCAGTGGGGCGTGGTCGACGTACGCGACTGCGCGACCGCCGCCCGGGGGCTGGTGGCCCAGGGCCTGGCCGATCCCCGCCGCCTCGGCATCCGGGGCGGCAGCGCCGGCGGCTGGACGGCGGCGGCCTCCCTCGCCACCGAACCCGATCTGTACGGCGCCGCGGGCATCTACTACCCGCTCCTCGATCCGGAGAGCTGGAGCGAAGGCGGTACGCACGACTTCGAGTCCCGCTACCTGGAGAGCCTGGTCGGCCCCTGGCCGCAGGCCGCGGCACGGTACGCCGAGGTGTCCCCGCTGCGCGGGGCCCACCGCATCCGGGCGCCGTTCGTCCTCCTTCAGGGCCTCGACGACCCCATCTGCCTGCCCTCCCTGGCCGAAGCCTTCCTGGAACGGATCGGGGACGGCGGGGTCCCGCACGCCTACCTCACCTTCCCGGGCGAGCAGCACGGCTTCCGCCGGGCGGACACGGTCATCGCCTGCCTGCACGCCGAACTCTCCCTCTACGCCCAGGTATTCGGATTCGAAGCACCCGGCGTGCCCCGGACCGGGCTGACGGCCGCCCTCGGCACGGAACAGGCGGCCTAGCCCGCACAGAGCCGGCCGCACGGCACCGGCCGCACAGAGCAGGCCGCACAGAGCAGGCCGCACAGAACGGCAGCCGCCCCCGGACACCCGTCCGGGGGCGGCTGCCGTTCCGCGCCGCGGCGGCCGGCTCAGCCGGCCGCGGCAGCGGGCGCCGGTACGGGGTCCAGGAGGCCGCGTACGAGCTCGATCTGCCCGCCCAGCGTCCTGCCGAGCAGCAGCCCGCGGATCGGCACCTTGACGCCCAGCTCCGCGTGCAGCTTGCGGGCGAGGCGGGTGACCAGCAGGGAGTCGCCGCCGAGCAGGAAGAAGTCCGCCTCGTCGGTCAGCTCCTCGTGGCCGAGCAGCTCGTGCCAGAGCCGGGGCAGGAGCACGCCCGGGTCGGCGGCCGGGGCCGCGGCCCCGGGCGGGAGCGACCCGGCCTCCGCACCGGCCCCGGGCTGCCCGGGAGCGGTGGCGTGAGCGGAAATCCCGGCGCCACCCGGCAGGGCGGCCGCCTCCGGTGCGGTGCGGCGCGGCCCGGCGCAGGGATAGCCGGGCAGCCGGACCGGCTCGCCCGTGGCGCACAGGGCGCCGAGCGCGACCGGCTGGCCCAGGGTCCACAGCGTGCCCAGCGCCGTCAGCACCTCGCGGGCGGTGCCCGGTACGGCGCCCCCCGCGGTGAGGGGCACCGCGGTGAGGTCCGCGGCGTCCGCCATGGCCGACAGCGCCCGGCCCGGCCCGACCTCCAGGACGACCGCCCCGGGCAGGTGAGAGGCGAGCGCGTCGAGTGCCCGGGCGAACCGCACGGTGTCGCGGGCCCGTTCGGCGAAGCCGTACGGGTCGACGGGCTCGCCGGGGAGCACGAGCCGGCCGCTCGTCGTGGCCCACGGCAGTACGGGCGGCCGTACGGCGATCCGCGACAGCTCCTCGCCGAGCGGCGCCACGGCCGGTTCGATGAGCGCGGAGTGGAAGGCGTGGCTGGTACGCAGCCGCCGTGCGTGGACCCGGCCCGCCAGCCAGGACTCGAAGGCCGCGACGGCCCCCTCGGAGCCCGCGACCACGCTGGCCGCGGGCGAGTTGAAGGCGGCCGCCTCCACGGCCAGGCCCGAGGCGCCGATGAGCGCGCGGGTCTCGCTCTCGCCGCAGCCCAGGGCGAGCATGGCGCCGGGTACGCAGTCCTGCATCAACCGGCCGCGCAGGGCCACCAGACGGGCCGCGGCGGCCGGTTCGAACACCCCGGCCACGCAGGCCGCGGTGATCTCGCCCAGGCTGTGCCCGACCACCGCGGCCGGCACCACGCCGAGCCCGCGCAGCGCGGTGGCGGCCGCGAACTCCACGGCGAACAGGGCGGGTTGGGCCAGGGCCGTCCGGGCCAGCTCGGCCTCGGGGAAGTCCGGGTCGTACAGGGCGCTGCCCAGGACCTGGGCGAGCTCCGGCTCGAAGGAGGCGAGGCAGTCCGCGAGGGCCGCCGGGAAACCGGGCAGGGCTTCGGCGAACGGCCGTGCCATCCCGGGCCGTTGGGTTCCCTGCCCGGGGAACGCGAAGACCAGCGGGGCGGGCCCGTGCACGGGACGGCTGCCGCGCACCACACCGGTGCCACGGGCGAGGCGTTCGGCGACCTCCGCCGGGCTGCGGCCCGTCACCGCGAGCCGCTCGCCGAGTGCGGCCCGTCCGGTGGCGAGCGTCCGGGCCACGTCGGCCGTGTGCGGCGCGTGCGCGGCCAGATGGCGCCCGAGCCGTTCGGCGGAGCGGTCCAGTGCCGCGGCGTCGGCCGCGGACAGCACGATGAGGTGCTCCGCCGCCGGTGTGCTCACCTCCTGCGGCCGGGGGGCGCGCACGGGCGGGGCCTCTACGAGGACGTGCACATTGGTGCCGCCGACACCGAAGGAGCTGACCCCGGCCCGGCGCGGCTCGGGGCCCGTCCACGGGACGGCCCGCGTCGGGACGTGCAGCGGCGAACCGTCGCTCTCCAGCAGCGGGTTGAGCCGGGTGAATCCGGCCAGGGGTGGCACGATGCCGTCCCGGACCACCAGCAGGGCCTTGATGAGCCCGGCGAGCCCCGCGGCATTGTCGAGGTGGCCGGTGTTCGCCTTGAGGGCCCCCACCGCGATCTGGCCCGGGTGCGCGCCGGCCTCGCGGAACGCGGTCGAGGCCGCGGACCACTCGATGGGGTCGCCGATGGCGGTGCCCGTGCCGTGCGTCTCCAGGTACCCGATGCTCGCGCCGTCCACGTCGGCGGCGTCCAGCGCGGCCCGGATCGCGGCCTGCTGGCCGGCGGCGGAAGGGGCGTAGTAACCGGCCTTCGCCGCACCGTCGTTGTTGATC
Source organism: Streptomyces sp. NPDC058401 (assembly GCF_042722885.1). Classification (NCBI taxonomy): domain Bacteria; kingdom Bacillati; phylum Actinomycetota; class Actinomycetes; order Kitasatosporales; family Streptomycetaceae; genus Streptomyces; species Streptomyces sp. NPDC058401. The sequence continues at coordinate 13,057 of NZ_JBHXKA010000002.1, read as the reverse complement.
CCGGTGCCGAGGACCACCCCGTAGGGTTCGGGGCCCTCCGCGAGCGCGTCCTCCAGCCGGCGCAGGACGACACAGCCCACGCCGGACCCGGCCACGACCCCGTCCGCGTGCTCGTCGAAGGGCCGGCAGTGGCCCGAGGCGGAGTGGATGCCGCCGGACACGCGCAGGTGGCCGGCCTGCGGGTAGGCCATGCCCGACGCGACCACCAGCGCCTGGTCGCACTCGCCGCTCAGCAGGCCCTGGACGGCCAGGTGGAGGGCGGTCAGGGAGGAGGAGCAGGCCGTCTGCACGGCGAGCGCGGGCCCGGTCAGGTTCAGCTTGTAGGCGATGAGGCTCGCCAGGAAGTCCGGGGCGGCGCCGTGCAGGGCGTCCTCGATCGTCATGGCGTCCAGCAGACCGCCCGCGATCATGCGGTGGAGGTAGCCGCTGGCGCTCGCGGACGCGTACACGCCCGTCCTGGTACGGGAGCCCAGCGGATCCACGGCCGCGTCCTCGAGCGCGGTCCACGCGCACTCCAGCATCAGCCGCAACTGGGGGTCCATCATCTCCGCCTCGCGCGGACTGATCCGGAACAGGGCGTTCTCGAAGCGGTCGGCATCGTCGAGGTGCCCGTGCACGGGAACGAAGTCCGGATCGTCCACGAGATGCCCGGGCACGCCGGCGCCGACGAGCCGCTGCCTGTCGTACCGCGTGGTCAGTACCCGGCCCGCCTTGAGGGCCTCCCACCATCCGGCCAGGTCGGCCGAGCCGGGGAACCGGCCGGAGACGCCGGTCACGGCGATGTCGAGGGAACGGTCGCGCGCCATGTCCTCACCTTTGCTCGATCCATGAGCGCCCTCCCGGGCGGGAGGGCGGCGGGCCGGGCGGCGCCTCGGGGAGACGATCGGAAACCGGCCTGCCCCATGAGGTTGCCAGAACTGGCAATTTGATGGCAATGTCATTGACAATATGGCAGAGGTGGAGGGCGTCGCACCCTGGTCGGTCAGACCCTGGTCTTCGCCCCGTAGTTGTCGGAGCTGACGGCAACCCACGGCAACCCGAGGGGAGAGATCGAGCATGCGACCAGATCCGCAGTGGACCGAAGGTCCCCCGAACTCCGCGCCCGGCGGCGGACTGCACGAGGCGTTCGCCCGCCGGGCCCGCGCCCGTCCCGGTGCCACCGCCCTCGTCGAGGGCGAGCGCGTGACCACCTACGCGGAACTGGACGCCGCCTCGGACGCCTGGGCCGCACGACTGGCCGGCGCCGGCGCCGGCCGCGGCGACGTCGTCCCGATCCTGCTGCCCCGCAGCACCGAACTGGTCACCGCGCTCCTCGCGGTGCTCAAGACGGGCGCCGCGTACTGCCTGCTGCCCCCGGACTGGCCCGACCGCCGCCTCGCGGACGTGCTCGAACAGCTGGACCCGCCCCTGCTGATCGCCCCCGCCGGGTCTCCCACCCCCGTGTTTCCCGCCGCCGCGTCAACCACCCCCGCGTCAACCACCGCCGCGTCAACCACCCCCGCGTCTCCCACCCCCGCGGCCCCCCTCGCCGTATGGTCGCCGCCCGCCGGCCCCGTGGAGCCCGCCCCCGGCTTCGTGCCCGTCCCGGTCGACGCCTCGGACCCCTGCTGCGTCTTCTTCACCTCGGGAACGACCGGCCGCCCCAAGGGAGTCCTCACCCCACACCGGGCGACCGCGCGCCTCTTCCAGCCGAACTCCTTCGCCCGGTTCGGCGCCGACACCGTGATGCCGCTGGCCGCCGCGACCCCGTGGGACGCCTTCTCCCTCGAACTCTGGTCGGTCCTGCTCAACGGCGGCACCTCCCTGGTCGTGACGGACCCCTACCTGTCGGCGGCCGGGCTCGCCGACGCCGTCACCCGGCACGGCGCGGACACCGTCTGGCTCACCAGCAGCCTCTTCAACATGATCGTGGACGAGGCCCCCGACAGCTTCCGCGGACTGCGACAGGTGGCCATCGGCGGCGAGCGCCTCTCGCCCGGCCACGTCCGCCGCTTCCTGCGCCGCCACCCCGCCGTCCTGCTCCTCAACGGCTACGGGCCGGTGGAGAGCACCGTCTTCGCCACCACCCACCGCATCACCGAAGCCGACTGCGACGCGCCCGGCGGCATCCCCCTCGGCCGGCCGGTCCCCGGCACGCAGGTGTGGGTCCTCGACGGCAGCCGGCCGTGCGAGGTGGGGGAGACCGGCGAGATCTGCCTCGCCGGCGACGGCCTCGCCCTGGAGTACCTGCGCGATCCCGGGCTCACCGCCGCCAGGTTCGACCACGTGAGCCCCGACGGCCGCACGGTGCGCGTCTACCGCACCGGCGACCTCGGACACTGGGACCGGGACGGCCTGCTCCGCTACGCCGGCCGGGCCGACCGGCAGCTGAAGATCCGCGGCCATCGCGTCGAACCCGCCGAAGTCGAACGCCAGGTGGAGCAACTGCTTCCCAGCGTGCGCCACTGCCGGGTCCTGGCCCGCGGCGACGCCGCCGACGGCACCCTCGAACTCCTCGCGTTCTGCGTGCCCGTGCGCTCCGGCGACCCGCTGGACGGCGCCCGGAGCGTGCTGGACCGGTCCCTCGTCCCCTATCAGCGCCCCGCCGCGGTCGTGCCCGTGGACGCCCTGCCGGTGACCGCCCGCGGCAAGCTGGACGAGCGGGCACTCCTGGCCCTCGTACCGCGGTCCGAGCCCCACGCCCCTGAACTGCCCGCGGCGGAGGAGATCCGCCCCGGCGCCGTCGCGGACCCCTCGGTACGCGCCGTCGCGGAGGCCTTCGCCGCCGTGCTCGGCCGTGACGCGGTCGGCATCGATGTGCCGTTCGTCCAGCTCGGCGGCACCTCGCTCGGCGCCGGACGGCTGTGCGCCCGGCTCGCCACCCGGCTCGGCCGGCCCGTCCCGCTCGCCTGGCTGTACGAGCACCCCACGGTCACCGGCCTCGCCGCACGACTCGCCGCCGAGGCCCCGCCGTCCGCCGAGGGTAGCGTCCCGGCCGAGGACACCGCCCCGGCCGAGGTGCCGCCGACGCCCGTGCAACTGGTCCAGCTCACCCGCCAACTGCTCGACCCCGAGGACCGCACCGGTCACTGCCTGCTCACCTGGGTGGTGGAGGGAGACCTAGACCTCGCCGCCCTGGAGTCCGCCGTGGCCGCGGTCCACCAGCGGCACGAGGCCCTGCGCGCCGCGTACGTGCTCGACCCCCGCCCGGCGGTGCGCCCCGTGGACGTCCCCGCGCCGCCCCTCGACGTCCTGCCCCCGGCGGACGACGTGGACGAGGGGCTGGAAGCCGTGGGCACCCACCTCGGGGAGGAACTCTTCCCGGACCTCGCCGAGGTGTGGCGCACCGCCGTCGTCCCCGTCCGCGGCGCCCCCGGGCGGACGGCGGTCTTCGGCTGCGTCGTGCACCACGTCGCCTTCGACGGCTGGTCGGAACGGGTCCTCGCCGACGACCTCGCCACCGCCTACCGGGCCGCCCAGCGCCCCTTCCACCGCTGGTCGCAGCAGGTGCTGGCCAGCGACCTGGCCACCGGCCACCGGCCCGGCCTCACCGCTGCCGCGGCGGCGCTCGGGCCCCGGCCGTCGCTCGCGGCGATCCACCGCCTGCGGCTCGCCCGGCGGCGGCAGGCCCGCCCCGAGGAGCAGTTCGCCCGGCTGCGCGAGGAGCTCGCCGGCCTGCCGCCCCTGCGCTGGCCTACGGGTCCGGCGAGGCCGGCGGGGCCCGGCGGACCGGCCCCGCGCGAGCGGGCGGCGCCGGGCCGGATCGAAGCGGAGGTGCCCGCCGCGGTACTCGCCCGCATCGATGCCGCCGCCGCGGACGCCGGGGTCACCCGGTTCGTCGTCCTGTTCCACCAGTGGGCCGCGAGCCTCGCCGAGGTCACGGGAGAGCGGGACTTCGCCGTGGGCGTCCCCCTCGCCCAACGCGCCGGAGCCGAACTGGAGCACGCCATCGGCTGCCACATCGGCATGCTCTGCCTGCGGATGCGCGGCGCCGCCCTGGAGGACACGGCGGCCGCCCTCGCGGACACCGGCCGGATCGTCGCACGGGCCTTCACCACCCAGGACGTTCCGTTCCCCGAAGCGGTGTCCCTCGTCGACCCGCCCGGCGACGGGCGCCCGCCGCTGTACCAGACCCTCTTCGCCTGCCAGGACAACGCGGAGCCGCTGCTCGACCTCCCGGGCGCCCGCACCAGGTTCGTACGCCGCCCCTACCTCGACCTTCCCCTCGAACTGCACGCCGAACTGTGGCCCGCACCGGACCGCGGGCTGCGCCTGGAGGTCGCCTTCCGGCCGGACGCCGTGGCGGAGAGCACCGCCCGCGACCTCGCCAAGCTCTTCACGGAACGCGTGCACACCATCGCCGCAGGAGCCCCCTCATGACCACCACCGCCCTGTCGCCCGCCGTCCTCACCGACCCCACAGAGCCCACCGACCCCGCCCGACTCACCGCCCCCGACCGCCTCACCGCTCCCGACCGCCTCACGGACCCCGCCCGGCTCACCGACCCCGAACTGCACGCCACCGGCGACCCGCACGGCCTGTGGGCGTGGATGCGCACCCACGCCCCCGTCCACCGGCATCCCGCCACCGACCTGCCCGCCTTCTGGTCCCTGACCCGGCACGAGGACATCCGCGAGGTCTACCGGGACGCCGCGGCCTTCAGCTCCCGCCACGGCGTCCTGCTGCGAAAGGCCGCTCTCGGCGACGACCCGGGCGGCGGTCTGACCCTCGCCCTGACGGACGCGCCCCGGCACAAACAGCTGCGCTCCCTGATGGCGGACTGGTTCAACACCCGCGCCGTACGGGGCCTCGAAGGCCCCGTACGCGCGGCCACCCGCACCGTGCTCGGGCGGGCCCTGGAGCAGGGGACCTGCGATGTCGTCCACGACATCGCAGGGCGGCTGTCCCTCTCGGTCATCTGTCACATCCTCGGCGTGCCCGAACGGGACCACGAGGCCCTGTACCGGTGGACCAACGAGGCCTTCGAGGCCCACACCTCGCTGGTCGCCCACCCCCGGATCGTGGAGTACTTCGAAGAACTGCTGCTCCAGCGCATGGAACGGCCCACCGGCGACCTGCTCAGCGCCCTGGTCAACGGCACCGTCGACGGCGAGCTCCTCACCGAGGAGGAGGTCGTCCTCAACTGCGAGAACCTGATCGGCGCCACCGAGAACGGACGCCTCGCGCTCATCGGCGGCGTCCAGGCCTTCCTGGAGCACCCGGACCAGTGGCAGCGCCTCTCGGAAGACCGCGGACTGATGCCCGGGGCGATCGAGGAGGTCCTGCGCTGGACCTCCAGCGCCACGCACAGCATGCGCGTAGCCACCCGGCCGTACGAGATCCGTGGACGCCAACTGGCCGCGGGGGACCGGGTGGTGCTGTGGCTGCCCTCCGCCAACCGCGACGAGGAGGTCTTCGCGGACCCGTACCGGTTCGACATCACCCGCAGCCCCAACCGGCACATCGCCCTGGCCGCGGGCGAGCACTTCTGCATCGGCTCCACCCTCGCCCGGGCCGAGATGCGCGTCCTGTTCTCCGAACTGCTCGACGGCGTACGCGGCATCGAACAGGCCGGCCCCGTACGGCGCTTGCACTCCATCCACGTCAACGGCGCCGAGAGCCTCCCCGTACGCCTCACCCCCGCGTGACGCTCCCCGCGCCACCGCACACCGCAACCGTCCACACCCCGACCGCCCCTACCGAAACCGCACAGAGGAGTCGCCCACCATGGCGGACACCATCACGACAGCAGCGCTCAGCCACGTCTACGACCCGCCCGGGGTCGCCCCCAGCTCCGGCTACACCCACGTGGTGACGGGAACCGGACGCCTGGCCGCGATAGCCGGCCAGATGCCCTTCGACGCCTCCGGCCGGCTGGTCGGGGCGGGCGACCCCACCGCGCAGGCACGGCAGGTCTTCCGGAACATGGAGGGCTGCCTCACCGCCGTCGGCGCCACCTTCGCCGAGGTTATGAAGCTCACCTACTACGTCACCGACATCGCGCACGTGCCGCTGATCCTCGCCGCCCGCGACGAGTTCATCGACACCGGCCGGCCGCCCGCCAGCACGGTCGTCCAGGTCGTCGCCCTGTACCGCCCCGACCTGCTGATGGAGATCGACGCCCTCGCCCTGCTGAGCCCCGAGCGAGGAACCCCGTGAGCGTCGACCCCGCGCACCGAAGGCAGCAGGGCAGGCAGGCCCCGCCTCCCCCCTTCGACGCCGAACTGGCCGGCCCGCTGGACAAGATCCTCGCCGACCTGCCGATGCCGCTGACCCCCGCACTCGTCCCCGACCGCCGCCGCCGCTCCCTGGCCGGCCGTCTGACCGACGAACAGATCCGGCGGGGCGGGACCTTCGAGACCGAGGAGCGGACCGTCCCCGGCCCGCCCGGCGCCCCGCCGGTGACCCTGACCATCTGCCGCCCCACGGCGGCCACCGGCCCGGTCCCCGTCGTCTACCACACGCACGGCGGCGGCATGGTGGCCGGCAGCCACCGCAGCACCGAGCTGGCCGGGGAACTGGACCGAGCCCAGGAACTGGACCTGGCGGTGGTCTCCGTCGACTACCGGCTGGCCCCGGAGCACCCCGACCCCGCACCCGTGGAGGACTGCTACGCCGGCCTGTGCTGGCTCGCCGAGCACGCCGCCGACGAGGGCTTCGACCCGCGGCGGATCGTCCTCAGCGGCAACAGTGCGGGCGGCGCGCTCGCCGCGGGACTCGCCCTGCTGACCAGGGACCGGTCGGGGCCGCGGCCGGCCGGCCAGCTGCTGCAGTTCCCCATGCTCGACGACCGCTGCGACACCTTCTCCGCCGGACAGATGGAACAGGTCGGCCTGTGGGACGGACTGTCCAACCGGGCCGGCTGGCAGGCCCTGCTGGGCGACCGGCGCGCCACCCCGGACGTCTCGCCCTACGCCGCTCCGGCGCGCGCCGCCGACGTGGCGGGCCTGGCCCCCGCCTTCATCGAGGCCGGGTCGGTGGAGGCCCTGCGCGACGACGCCCTCGCGTACGCCGCCCGGATCTGGGAAGCGGGCGGGGAGGCCGAACTCCACGTCTGGTCGGGGGCGTTCCACAGCTTCGACGAGTGGGTGCCCGACGCGGTCGTCTCCCGGGCGGCCCACCACGCGCGGGTGGCCTGGCTGCGGCGGATCCTGGACCGCTGAGCACCGGCAGCACCGGAAGAAGCCCTACGGCTCCCCGCGGATCAGGACCACGCGGGGAGCCGTAGGGCTTCGGTACTTCGCTACTTCCGTGCTTCGGCGGTCGGGCCGACCGGGTATCAGACCGTCCGTTCCGGCTTCTCCAGCGCCTCGGCCAGGATCCGCCAGATCTCCGCGGCCAGGTCCAGGTTCGCATCCCGGTGGGCCTCCTCGCCGAGCTTCTTGAGCTGCGCCAGGCCCTGTTCCCGGTGTCCCTCCTCGACCAGCAGCAGGCTCTCCAGTGTCCGCAGCCGGACCCGGTCGCGGTAGCTGAGGGCGAGGCGGTCGGTTTCCAGCCGGTCCAGGGCGGTCCGGGCGTCCGCGAGACGCCCGTCCTCGAAGGCGAGGCGCGCCTGCAGCGTGAGCAGTTCCTGCTGCTGCAAGGGCGTGCCGACGAGGGAGAGGGCCTTCTCCGCCTCCGCGAGGCAGCGGCGCGCCTCCTCGGTCAGCGCGGGCCGGGCGTGGACGTACAGGGAGGCCGCGGCCAGCCGCAGCCTGGCCCACAGGACGGGATCGACGCGGCTGTCCAGCGAGTCCATGGCCTGCCGCAGGAAGTCGCGGGCCTCGTCGTCGTCGCCTTGGCGGGACCGGACGGTGGCGGCGGACCAGAGGGCCTCGGCCCGCAGCGCGTCCGAGCGGTCCGCCACCATGGCGACCAGCTCGTCCACGTGGGCACGGGCGTCCGGCAGCCGGCCGGCCTCGGCCTCGACCGAGACCAGGGTCAGCAGCGCCTTGCCGGTGTCGGAGACGGCCAGGCCGGCCTCCTTCGCCACCTGGTGGGCGGAGACGGCCAGTTCGAGCGCTTCGGGGACCTGGCCGGACGAGCGCAGGCAGCGGGCCAGCGCGGTCCTCGAACGGCACTGCAGGGCGGCGAGTTCGAGCCCGTCCGCGATCCTGGTGGCCTCCTCCAGGGCGGCCCGCTCCTCCGCGCGCTCCCCCCTGCGGTGCCGGAACCGGGCGATCAGCCACAGGGCCTGCCAGCGCAGCAGCGGGTCCTCGTTGCGGGAGGCGGCCAGTTCGGCGGTGAGGGCTTCGGCGCCGTCGTCGCCGTCCGTGGAGGCCGCGACGCTCACCGCCTCGCTGAGGGAGCCGCTGCTGTGGGGGGCGAAGAACGCCGAGCGGTCGACTCCCAGCCGCTCCGCGAGGTAGCCGATGACGCGCTCGGTGGGCTGCCGGGCACCGGACTCCAGGCGTGACAGGTAGCCCGTGGAGATCTCCTCGCCGGCCAGCGCCGCCTGGGAGAGTCCGTGCTTCTGCCTCAACGCCTTGAGGCGGACGCCGAAGGACGTCTCAAGTGGCATGTCGTCCCCACATTCAGTGCTCAGGTGCGCAGTGCCCCCGTTGCAGGCACACAGTTTGACTTATGTGCCTTCATCCTAACCCATTGTGACCAAACGCGATATGTGCCCGAGGTCACCACCTCGCCAGTCTCTTGTCACTATTGCCAAACCTGTTGGCAACTTCGGGAAACATCCTTGTCAAAGGTTAGCCAGTGGTCCTAGATTGGCGTGCATCAGCCGGGCACCGAGTGCCTGTTTCAGCTGGTACGTCAGTTCTGCAGCGTTCCCTCCCGGATTCCCGTCTGAATCGTCTGTATGGAGTAGTCATGCGCATGCACTTCGCCGCCACCGCCCTCGCCGTATCGGCCCTGGGTGCCGCCCTGTTCGGCCTGAGCGACATCGAGTGGCCGACCGAGCCCGCCCGGCCGAACGTCGTCGCGCTCGCCCCGGCCGCCGTGCCCGGGCAGATCGCCGCCGGCACGGACGAGATCGAGTGGCCGTAGGCGCGGTGGTCCGGTTCAGGAAGGCCGACGGCCGGCACCCTCTCGCGAGGTGTGCCCCCCCTCGGCCGTAGTCCTGAAGGTGACCGGCGTTTTGCCCACACCACAAGCACGGCCCAAGGCCAGGCCAAGGGCAAGGCCAAGGGCAAGGCCAGGTCGACGGCTAGGCCAAGGGCGAGGTCAAGGCCGGACGCGGAGCGTCAGCCCTTCCCGACCGCGCCCGCGGCCGTCCGTACGGTGCCCGCCGCGCTCTCGGCGACCTCGATCCGGAACCGCCCGCCGATGTCCGCGACCCGCTCGTGCACCTGGGCCTCGGTGGCCGCCCGCAGCAGTACGACGCCCGCGTAGACGGACGAGTCGACCGGGCCGTCCAGTCTGTCCCCGACCTTGGTTCCGACCTTCGCGTACACGGCGCCGGGGGCGGCGAGCAGCTCCTCCGCGGGGGTGACCGCGGTGACCGTGCCCACCGGCCGCGGGAGCATGTACTGGATCATGTGGTCGGTGCGAGGCAGCGTGTCGACGTACACCGGCTCGCCCAGGGACGTGGACAGGAAGGTGTTCCACAGGTCCACGCCGTACTGGTGCAGCACCTGGTCGGCGATCCCGCCGCCGCCCGGCCGGCAGGCCACCTCGCCGACCAGATGGCCGTGCGGGGTCTTGAAGACCTCCAGATGGGTCACGCCGTCGGTGAGCCCGAGCGCCGCGACGACCCGCTCGTGCAGCGCGGTGACGGCCAGGGTGTCCGGGTGCTCGTCGGGCAGCGTGTACGAGCCGATGACGCCGCCCACGCTGCGCAGGACCGGCTCGAAGTAGCGGGACACCGGCGCGAACCGGACCAGGCCGTCCCGCACCACCCCGTCGCAGTGGAACTCGGCCTCGATGTCGACGAGTTCCTCGGCCATCAGCGGGTACGGCGCGGTCCGGATCGGCTCCGTGGAGTCCTCGTGGGCCAGGAGCCGCAGATGGTCGGCGTCGTGCACGGGCAGGACGTACTCGGAGCCGCCGCCGCACGACCGCTTCACCACGAGCGGCCAGCCGATCTCCTCCGCGGCGGCCTGCGCGCCGGCGAACCGGTCGATGAGGCGGAACCGGGCCACCGGCACCCCGGCCGCGGAAAGCCGCTGCTTCATCACGTACTTGTTGGAGAAGGCGTTGGCGACCTCGTACCCGGACCCGGGGAGCCCGAAGTAGGAGCGGACGTACCCGCCGGCCTGGATGCTCCACTCCGAGGGGGACACCACGTACTGGAACGGATTGCGTTCCCGTATGCGCAGTGCCGCCAGCCGCACCTGGGTCAGGTCCTCGATGGTGTCCACCACTTCGACGTCCGCGCCGTCGGCGTAGTAGCCCGCGTACTCGGGCATCGTGATGATCGAAAGGCGTATGTCCTCCCGGTTCTGGAGCATCCGGGCGGCGATCTCACGGCTGGAGTTGATCAGCAGTACGTTCTTCATCGCGCGCGACCTCTCGCTGTGGTGGGTGCGGCCCCGATGCCGGAGCGACGGATCCCGCATGTTGCCATATATTTCCAAGAGCTGGCAATATCAAGCACCCTGTTGACCCATGCCGCCCTGACTGTCGGCATCGTGTGATAGACAGAGCGTGTGCGGCCGATCGCTGCGGGATGTCCGTCTGCCCAACGGGGCGGGGCTTTTTGAGCCATTCGACCAGTGGCTCGGTGAGTGTCGATGTGCAACGGGGTAAGCCCGGCGTAGGGTTACCCAATATTGACAGTCTTGCCTACAACGGGCATAATGCCCATCCCTCCTGAGGGTTGAGGTCTCTCCGAGCGTCAACCCACGCCTTCCGAGGTGCAGATGCTGGAACAGCCTCATTTCGGGCAACGCCTCCGCGCGCTCCGCGTGGGTCGCGGACTGTCCCAGGCGGCGCTTGCCGGGGACGCCATGTCGACCGGCTACTTGTCCCGCCTGGAGTCCGGCGCCCGGCCGCCGACCGCCAAGAGCGTGGACTATCTGGCCGAGCGGCTCGATGTCCCCGTGTCCGCCTTTGCGCGCGAGAAGGGCCCCGTACTGGGCCAAGTCCTGGCCTCCGCCACCTCGGTGGCCGACGAACTGGACGAGGTCCTGGCCGACCCCCTCGCCGAGGCCCTGCGGGCCGACGACGGAAAGGATCCGGCCCTGCGCTGGCAGGCGCTGTGGCTGCTCGCCCGCATGCGGGGCAGGCAGGGGAGGTGTACGGAGGAGTACGAGCTCACCGCCGAACTGCACAGGCTCGCAGACGATTTGGGCGTGGTGGAGCTGCGCGTCCGCGCGTACACCCAGCACTCCCGCTGCGCGCGTTCCATCGGGCGGATCGCCGAGGCGTGCGAGTACGCCGCGGGAGCCGTCGACGCCGCCGCGGGGCTCACGCTGACCGACCGGGCCGGCGCCCTGCACGCCCTGGTGTCGGCGGAGGCGGAGGCGGGCCGGCTCGCCGAGGCCGAGGCGCACGCCCGGGAGCTGTGCGCGCTCACCGGGCCCGTCGGAGGCTCCACCCACACCAGGGCCCTGTGGGCCGCGGCGACCGTCGGGATCCGCCGGGGTGCGTACCAGGAGGCGAACGACCTGCTGGAACGCGCGCTGGAGGGTCTGGACAGCCACGAGGATCCGGGGCTCTGGCTGCGGCTGCGGCTCGCCGCGGCCTCGCTGTTACTGCAGATCGTCCCGCCGCAGACGGCGAAGGCCCGGGCCACCCTGGAGCAGGTGGGCCCGGCGCTGGACCTCGTGGGAACCGAAGTGCGCCGCCAGGAGGCGTTGTTGCTGCACGCCCAGCTCGCCTGCGCCGAGGGCGATCTGGCCAGAGCGCGCGAACTGTGCGACCAGGCGGAGGCGTTGGAGCTGCGGCTCTCCTTCCGCGACCGGATCCGGCTCCAGGTGCTGAGCGGAAGGCTGGACGTACTGGCCGGCCGGACGGCCCTGGGCATCCAGCGGCTGAGCGACCTCGCGCGGCAGGCCGTGGAGGCGCACAATGTCGAACTCGCCGCGGAGACGTGGCGCACCCTCGCGGAGGCGCTGGCGGAGGGGCGCGGGGGGCAGGGCTGACCGGATTCGCCCTCCGGACACGAGTATTCCCGGACAGGAACCAGGAGGTCGGCCGAACGCGGCCGGTAGCGTATGACAATGGAATCAGTGCAGGTCAGGCCGGCGCGAGAGGAAGACCTCCGGTCGGCGGAGCGAGCCTCGGCGGTGTTGTTCCTCGAGGCCGACCAGAGCAGCCGACGCGTCAGTGAACCGGAGATCCAGCCCCGCTCGGACGCCGGATCGAAGCAGTGGATCGAGCGGATGCGGTTCTACCTGGAGACCGATCCCGCGGGCTGCTGGGTCGCGGTCGACGAGGACGGCGACCGCGGCGACGGCGACCGCGAGGGCGGCGACGGCGGCGAGGTCGTCGGGTTCGCCATGTCCCAGAACCGCGGAGGGGTGTGGTATCTCGCCACCTACGGCGTGCTGACCCGATACCAGGGCCGGGGCATCGGCCGGAGGCTGATGGACGCCGCGCTGGCGCACGCCGACGGCCGGCCGGGACTGTTCTCCTCCTCGGTGCACCCGGGGGCGACCCGCCGCTACCGCAAGGCGGGCTTACTGCTCTACCCGCAGATGCGGATGGTCGGCACGGTCGACCGGTCCACGCTGCCCGCGATCAGCGGGCTCCGGGAGGGCCGGGCCGAGGACCTCGAATGGATGGACCGGCTCGACGAGGAGGTCCGCGGGGCCGGTCACGGCCCCGACCACGTGTACATGCTCGACCGGCTCCGGCTCGTCGTGTCCGAGGACCTGCGCCGGCCGGGGTACGCGTACATCGACGACGAGGAGAACCGGGCCGTGCTCCTCGCTGCGGCGGAGCCGGACACCGCTCAGGACCTGCTGTGGGAGGCCCTCGCCGCATCCCGGGGCGAGACGCTCGTCAACTGCATCACCACCGCCAACCACTGGGCCGTCGACGTCGGTCTCGCGGCGCGGCTGGACATCGGCCAGGAGGGCTATCTCGCCCTCCGGGACATGGCCGAACCCGCTCCCTATCTCGCCAGCGGCCACTTCCTCTGATGTTTCCGGCCGTTCCGGCCGACGAGCTCCCGGCGGCGCGCGTGACCCATCGCGGT